>NZ_OY724132.1:0-7033 GCF_963227125.1 Companilactobacillus paralimentarius
GAAAAGCTAACTATTTGCTGTCAATGGTAGCGGACGAGCAAAGCGTGGGAGCATAAGGAATTGACAGCTCTTAACCAGTCTTAACACTGAATTGGCGAAAGCCAAAGTTTCTATAAAACTTTGCTTTCCTGCCTAACGGCGAGTGAAAAAGCGGTCAAGCTGGCTCAGCTTGGACGGGGTTCGGGGCGTCAGCGCCCGAATTAATGTGGCTTGCCACACCTTTTAGGCAACGAACAAAGTGAGGCGCAAGGAGCATAGCGACTGGAGTTTAATGTGAGCCTGTTTTTTGGCTCACTCCTTTGTGTTTTTTGATTCTAGGTTTTGGCCTCGTACAGTGGTGCCTCTTATATACCTCTTTTATAAACCTCTTTTAAACCTCTTTTAAGGGTATGTTCAGCCTTACAGCGACGTGGGATACAGAACTTTATAGAACACAAATTGTCTGTTTATAGAACACAAATTGTCTGTTTATAGAACACAAATTGTCTGTTTATAGAACACAAATTGTCTGTTTATAGAACACATCAGAAAGCATACCGTGTTATAATAAAAGAGATTTATAAAAGGAGGGGTTTTTTGTGAGCAATGAACTAGTCAAATATCAACCTGAATTAAATACCATTCCGTTACGTAAATTCACCCCTATTGAAATGAATCTATTTTTTTCAATTGTGTCTAGAATGCGTGATAAGGGTGACCAAACCGTCCGCTTTAGCTTTGACCAGCTAAAAGAGTTAAGTAATTACAACCCCACAGCCAATCGGCGCTTTATCGAAGATATTAAACGCACCTACGACCACTTGATGGACTTGCGTTTCGGTAGCCGAAGCAAAAGTGGGTTGTCGTTCGAAAGATTTGTCATGTTTACCAAATTTAAGATCAACGGTGACGTAGACGAGCCGTACGTTGACGTAGAAATCTACAAAGACGCTTTGCCCTTGCTGAACAATCTAGAGAGTTGGGTACGATACGCTTTAACCGAGTTTAGAGACCTTAAGAGTAGCTACGCCAAGACGATGTTCCGCTTGCTAAAGGGCTATCGCACTACGGGTTACGCTTACTTTTCAAAAGCAGATTTTAATGAATTGCTAGACATTCCAACAAGCTACAAAGAATTTCATGTTAACCAAAGAATTCTGGCTCCTATTAGAGAAGAATTAACTCCTTTGTTTAGAGGGTTAACGATTAGAAAAAAATATGGTAAAGGCAGAGGAAAACCAGTTATTGGCTATTCGTTTACCTGGAAACCTGAAAAGAAAGACGCTAACGACTTCTCACAAGGTCAATTTCAAGATGAACGTCAAAAACTCTTTAATATTCAGCATAATGGTGAATTAACAGAACAGGAAAAATGGCGTGCCATTGATAAAGTTAAGGGGTTAACTCTAGGCTCAACTGAGAAACAAGCGGTGGCTGAGAAACAAGCGGAACACGATAAAAAAATAAGAGATCAAGCACGAAAAGAAGCACTTGCTGAACTCCGAAAGGAGTTTGGAAATCACGCCTAAAACTATTAGAGAACTTGCTGATGAGTTTGGTGTATCAAAACAAGCCATTAGGAAAAAACTAGCTGCAAACTTTAGTTGTTGTTAATTCGGGATATTTGCCGTTAAAGCAACATTCATTGGTGGCAACAACCAGAACCAAATCAATTATAGTTTAGCTTGAAGATTGATACCTATTTTAAAAAACGACAAGAACGACAACCAAGTTTAAGCTTTGCTTGTCGATTGGTGTTCTTGTCGTTTTTAACTTATAATTTAAGGCGGATTAATTAGGTGGTGAAACTATTGGGCAAGACTATTCGACAACTTTCAGAAGAATTGAAATTATCAAAACAAGCTATTAATCAACGTATTAATAGTATTAATGGCTTTCGAAGCAAACACACTTATAAAGTCAAAAACCATCTAGAAATAGACAACCAAGGCGTTAAAATGCTTGCTAATTTCGACAAGCAAAAACGACAAGAACGACAAACAAATCGGCAAGCTGAAAACGACAAGGACAAAAATATTGATCATATCTTGCTAAAACAACTTGATGTTAAAGATCAACAAATTGCAAATTTACAACAGGCCTTAGATCAGCAACAAAAATTACAGATAGCAACGGTTTCAGAAAACCATCGATTAAAAGAGCACGTTCGGAAATTGAGCGGCTTGCTTGAACCTTCTAGTGCAACTCAACAGCAACAATCAAACGACAAGGACGATGCCTTGTCGAATAACTCTAATACCCGTCACAGCAAGGATAAAAACGACAAGAAAAATGAAAATAGAGTTGCTGGATATAATAATAGACAAAAAAAAGTATCTAAAAACAAAGTCAATAATAGTTGGTGGCGTTTTTGGTAGTATTTCTACTCCTTTCATCAAGCAATCAGGAATCTAACCCAGAAATAGTTGACAAAGAGCCCATTTTCCTACCGCCTTGGATAGTTATAAGAAGCAAAAAAATTCTCATACTATTTGGCTGCCAGTGGTAATTTAAAGATGATAAAAGTCGATACAGCGTAAATAATTAAAATCGGAATCAGTAACATTCCATAGGTGATGGGCCACGTCAAAATGGTCATTAAGGCAGTGCCAACTGTATTTAAAATTACTAACGTTTTCCTGGTTAGTTTAAATGAATGCCATATTAAAAACCACCAGTAGACCAATGAAATAAGTAGCGCAAAACTTCCCAATTCAGCTAATGACAATTTTTATTTATCTCCTATAAATTGTTTTGTAATATTTGCAAAATAATATAATTGATTTTATCACTGTTAATTATATACTTACCCTTAGGTATTAATAATTAATTATTGAAAAGAGGCTTGTTTTATGGAAAAACAACATTACAAGATGTATAAA
Source organism: Companilactobacillus paralimentarius (assembly GCF_963227125.1). Taxonomy (NCBI): domain Bacteria; kingdom Bacillati; phylum Bacillota; class Bacilli; order Lactobacillales; family Lactobacillaceae; genus Companilactobacillus; species Companilactobacillus paralimentarius. The sequence goes on from NZ_OY724132.1 coordinate 2,862, forward strand.
GATGGCAAAAAATGGGTTTTTCCAGCAGTTACTGTAATTGCTTTAGGGGTTGGGTTAAGTGAAAGTACATATGTTGTAAAAGCAGATAGTACTGTGACTATTGCATCAACTGATGATTCAGTAAATACTGGCTCTGCCAGCAAGAATCCTACTGTACCTGTCACATCAACTGATGATTCAGTAAATACTGGCTCTGCCAGCAAGAATCCTACTGTACCTGTCACATCAACTGATGATTCAGTAAATACTGGCTCTGCCAGCAAGAATCCTACTGTACCTGTCACATCAACTGATGATTCAGTAAATACTGGCTCTGCCAGCAAGAATCCTACTGTACCTGTCACATCAACTGATGATTCAGTAAATACTGGCTCTGCCAGCAAGAATCCTACTGTACCTGTCACATCAACTGATGATTCAGTAAATACTGGTGCCGCCAGCAAGAAAACTAATTTACCTGCTACCTCAACTGATAGTGTCCAACCAGCTACTTCCATTAGTGATGATACTTATTTAAAAAATTTAGGAATTGATATTAACGACCTAAATACTAACAGTGTTTTAAAATTAGCTTCTTTGTTCCATATTTTTGCAAATCAAGCTAGTTTATCAGCGGATACTAATGGTAATTTAGCTGTTAAAATTTTAAATGGCTCTAACGATTTTGGTACACGCGGTGATTCATACAATTTAACTAGCGGTGATATTTATTACATTCAACAACTGGCCAAAAATCTTCAAAGTAACGCTTTTAGAAATAAAACATTTAATCATGTAGTATTAGGTAAAGATGTTAGTGTATCAATTGAAAATAACAAGGTCTTGATCAATGGTATCACTATGGATAATTTAAAACCTGAAGATGTTTATCAAGATACCAATGGGCAGACCTATATTGATTTTAGTGATGTATTTCAGCAACTAGTAAAGGCATCCACCAGTTATGCTAGTACTCCTCAGTCAAAAGGTGTTATTTCAAATTATGATGACATGAATAATCGCTATGTTGATGTTTCGAAAGTAGCAACTGGAACACAAATTATTTATGTAAATGTTCCATTCAAATATTTGAGTGCTACTCAGCCGATTAAAATCAAGGGAATATCTCAAGAAAATGGCCCCACTATCGTCATTAACGTTACTGATATTCCAAATGGTGATCAAAATATTTCTACACAAGTTCAATTATATTATGATGATGGAACGAATTCTCTACCCAGCGGTGAAGAGCATTCAGAGCCTAACCATGTATTATGGAACTTAGGTACCGGTGAACAAGTCTTCAATTTCAGCAGTGGTCGGTTTATGGGAAGCGTTTTAGCACCTAATGCGACTATTAATGCTGGAGTTAACATTGATGGGAATATTGTTGCTAATATCGTTAATATAACCGGCAGTGAATCGCACAGATGGGATATTCATCCACAACCGACACAGCCAACTCAACCGACACAGCCAACTCAACCGACGCAGCCAACTCAACCGACGCAGCCAACTCAACCGACACAGCCAACTCAACCGACACAGCCAACTCAACCGACGCAGCCAACTCAACCGACGCAGCCAACTCAACCGACACAGCCAACTCAACCGACACAGCCAACTCAACCGACACAGCCAACTCAACCGACACAGCCAACTCAACCGACGCAGCCAACTCAACCGACACAGCCAACTCAACCGACGCAGCCAACTCAACCGACGCAGCCAACTCAACCGACGCAGCCAACTCAACCGACGCAGCCAACTCAACCGACACAGCCAACTCAATTGATTAAAACTAATGTTAATGAGAAAAAAACAGTTTCATTGGTAAATGATAAAGAAAAAATTCCTTCTAAAAATATAGAAGCTTTACCACAAACTAGTGAAAAATCAGAAAGCTCTGTTTCAGCTCTAGGTGTCTTATTACTGGCTTTAGGAAGTTTAACCAGTTGGCTGACTTTCAGAAAAAAGTGGAAAGATTAACTAAACAATCTACCGTATACTATCTAAGAGTGGATGGAAGAAAAGAAAAAAATAGTGTTAATATTACGAAAACATCCTAATAATGAAATTTAAAGTTTTTTGATTCAGTGTTTAGGGGCTATAATTAACAAATAACCCCTCAAAAACGTTTTTAAAATAGCCCCCAATATCTATAATGTAGATATTGGGGGCTATTTTGTTTCTTTTATCAATAAATAACATCTGCTTTTCAGAAAAATTGTTGGACCTTTGTACTAATTGAACTAATTTCTTGCTGAGATAAAGTGGCCACAACTTCGCCATCTGATCGTTTTGTTGGGTCGACAGCACGGACATGTTGCAATAACGCTGTCCCGTGAATTTTCCCGTTATCTATCCTGATAAATAACGGCGATTTAGCATACTTTTCTTGGGTACGATATTTGTCAGAGGTACTGATTGGCACAACTAGCACCGTATTAAAATAGCGATTATAGTGATCGTTGCTTACAACTAAACACGGTCGCTTTTTCTTAGTTTCAGTGCCTTTAGCCGGATCTAAATTAATCCATAAAATAGCGCCTTGTTTTAATTTCATTAATCAAAGTCTTCGCTTTCTACGTCTTTACCCCAATCAACTTCTGTTGTACTGAGATTTCCAAACTTTTTTTCTTGTTTATCAACAAGTTGCCATAGATCCGGTTTACTACGAACAATCATTACTTTACCATTTGGTTCAATCTGCCATTCAATTGTGTCAGTAGACCGAACTTTTAACAGTTCACGTACTGTTTTAGGAATTGTAATCTGATTTTTACTTGTGATCTTCGAGCTAACCTTAGTTACATTACCTGCGCTCACAATATCATCTCCTTACTTTTTCCTTACAAAAATAATAACATAACTGCTTTAATATCTCAAGAAAAGGAGAAAAGACTATGCAACAAGTTGTTTTACCCATCAAAGATTCAAACGTTCTTAAAGAGGTTCAAGATACGTTACTCAATAACTTTAAAGCTGGCCGACGTAACTATACGATTTTTCAAGTTGGTAAAGCGACTCTACTGCGAGTGAGTGACGTTATGGGCTTAAAACAGGCCGATATTTTTAATCCGGACGGTTCTATTAAACAAAATGCGTTTATTCATGACCGAAAAACGGGTAAACCTAATACCTTGTACCTTAAACCTGTTCAAACAGAGCTCTTATTGTACCGTCAATGGCTGCTTGATCATAAGCTGGATTCTGAATGGCTCTTTCCTTCAATTCAACACCCAGAACGCCATATTACTGAAAAACAGTTCTACAAAATTATGAGTAAGGTTGGCGATCTATTAGGAATTAATTATCTAGGTACTCATACGATGCGCAAAACTGGGGCTTATCGTGTTTACACGCAATCAAATTACAATATTGGCCTAGTCATGCACTTATTAAATCACTCAAGTGAAGCCATGACTTTAGCTTATTTAGGCTTGGATCAAGCAAGTACAGAAAACATGTTGAACCAAATTGATTTTGGGTAAATTAGTTTGATTCTGTTGTCGCCAACGGCGACTTCTGATACAGGTTTTTAATGGGTCTAGCACAACATAGAATTTATTCTATGTGTAAGTGCGCATTGACCTCGTTTTACTCGGTCTGCTGATAACCATGAAATCAGTTTTTGCCGTTGTTGAATTGACTGTATTTTTAATTCAATTTATGTTTGCCCCTAACTAAGATTGTTATGTTTTAAATATTTAAAAAGTGTTGCAGATCCCGCTACTTTCAACCAAAATTTTTTAATTGCTTTATGCAAAGAATCTTCATAAGCCTGGCAACAAAATTTGAATAACTAACTGTAAGAGCTGCGTATCTAAACTGAGGTCATTATTTTAATATTAGGAGTAATTAAGCTGGACGAAAAGAAAGTATTAAAACCAATTGATGAAATGCTTGCTGATCCTTGGCAAATTGATATGCAAGAATTGTTTGAAGCTTCTGTCAATGAACCTGATGAGATCAAGAGGAATTTTTATGATTCCTTATACACTTATGTTTTGCAAAAAAGGCAAGAAGATATTAGTAATCGCCCAGGTTCCGTCATCTAGCCCTCTAAAAGCTCACTGAGGGCTTTTTATTTTGCTTTGGTATAAAAGTATATGAATAGTCTTAAAATCGCTAGAAACGAAAAATAAGGCCCTTAAAAAGGGACGTAGCAGTTAAATCTTTATTAAGTTTTA
>NZ_OY724133.1:0-1779 GCF_963227125.1 Companilactobacillus paralimentarius
TCCCTGAGCCAATAATGCTTTTTTATATTCAGCATACAAATCTTTAGGAATACGGATAGTGACACTTTGCATTTCTTTTTTTTCAACAGTCATAACTTAATCACTCCTAACTTAAATAGCTTCATGCATACATTATAAAGCATTACATAGATGTAGTAAAGCATTACAATTTTAGCCATTTTCGCCCAAAATGTCGCTCAAATGTCGCTCAAGCACAAAGTGGCTAAATCCCTTGGTAGAGTAAGCTTAAGCCCCTACAAAATTCAATTTTGGCACTCGGCACTTAAAAGGGGGGTCGTAGTACGGTCGCAAAATTCGCTCCCTTGCCCCCCTGATTTCCAAATTTCTATCCCGCACGAATAAAACCATGGGCGCTGCCCAAACCTGCAAGCTGTGTCAGCTTGACCCCATAAATGAGCGGGAGCTCCCGCTCAAACTCACCCCGCACTCGCCGTGAGGCAGGCAAAAAAAGCAGGTGTGCTTTTCTTTGCATGCGCAAAAGTGTCTTGGCCTAGTGAGTCCGTCAACTCCTTAAAGCCTCCTAGAACGGCTAAAAGCCGTTCTACGTCGATTTACCGTTGACGGACAGTAAATTATACGGGTAACAGCTAAAATGGCTTAGAGAGCAAATTAGAGGAATTTAAAAGCAATCTTCAAAGCCGATAAAGTCTGAAGGAGTTGGCGACTGGACTTTATTGGCTTTGAAGATTCCAACTGACGCAAGTCAGTTTTGTTTGAGCAAAGCGAAATCTGATACAGGTTTAAGTGTTTTAGCACAACTCCAATTTATTTGGAGTGTAAGTGCGCATTTGACATTTTCTTTGGATTTTTTCATTGCCATTTTTAAAGCAATGCGCACTTACACACAACAACTAAAGTTGGTTGTGTTATTGTGCTAAAGACTTGTATCAGAAGTCGGCTAGCCGACAACAAAAAAAGGTGCTCAAATTGAGCACCTACTTTCCATTCATTAATTAATCTTGTATCTCACCAGTCTCTTTGTTTATATCACCTCTGCCATACTTGCGTTCCTGATAAACGGCATCGAAATATAATCTTATCAGTCCAGTATGAGCTCTCAACACTGAATTTATAATTTTCATACTAGGCAAGCCATATTCAATCCCATGTAATTTAACAAAGCGCCTTAATTCACGCATATTTGCTAAATTATGATCGTCAATTAAATCGCAAACATCATTCAACATATCGTCTTTATCTTCAACATCAAGCGTAATATAGCGATCAATGTCAAAATTGTTCAGTAAAGCAATGTCATGCTTGCTGTACTTGTGCTTATTTTTAGCAATAGCGTCTTTAGATTCATGTGTCAGATACAAATACATATTTTCCATGCTCTGAACAACTACTTGAACCTTAGCAACACTTTTAACACCTAAAACTCTTTGGATTCTCTTTCTAACACTGTCCGATGTAACAGGATTTTTCGCCACATAAACCACATGATAATGGGCTTTTTTATATATTTGTCCCTCAACATTGCTTTTATCTTTATCATGCAACGGACTAATCGCAATCGGAACACCAATTAATTCTAACTGTCGTTTCCAATCCGTTGGAATACTTTCTGGATATAACAAAAAAGTGAAGTATCTTGCCTTATCTTTAGCCATAATGTTAAAATTACCTTATCAGAACGAGCAATTAACGAGCGAACTTTTCAGCGGGTGCGCTCTTTTTTTATGCTCATTTCTGCCCTTTCGCTTGATTTTTGACAACTTTAGCCATGTAATTTCGCACGTCATAAGTAACAATTTT